>CBDCGU010000001.1:0-6474 GCA_965216945.1 Acidimicrobiia bacterium
GTTGTTGTAAGCGGCAAGAGTCTCCGGTGGTGGCAGCGGTCCAGAAAACTTGGCCTCGGCGCGCGTGACCGATACGAGGTTCTGTTGGGCTGCCGTTCGCCCTTTGCTTATCTCCCCCCGCTTCTTCGAGGCCATCCCACACAGGTCCCTAGTCAAATAGCGACATCTGGGTCTCGCTCTGCGACTGGGAGTCCATGGCTGACTTCAGGTCCGTTCCGACAGTGCGCCAATCGTTCCAGATCGCAATCTGGTCGGCGGTCTCCGCATTCGGACTCTGGTTGTAGTCATCAAGCGCGCCCCAGAGATCGGCGCACCGTGCAGCACCCGACAGGGCGTCAGGCATAGTGAAGAGGAAATAGGTTCCCATAGTGATTAGGCTAGATGGGTGGGGGTATCAAGTCAAGGAGACCGTCTTCGGCGGTGGTTCTTCGCAAAGAAGACGGGCGCCACCCGGCACGACGGACGTGACCGGGTGACGCCTGGCTGGGCGAGATGAAGAAACCCAGCCGTTTCCTAGGCTGCAGCCGGTGGCGTGTCCTTTGCCCGCTCCGCGAGCGTCCGAGCCTGAGCCGCTGCGATCTCATCAGTCCGAGCGGCTTCGGGGTCGCGTGACTTGGCGATCTCAGCCGCAACGATGGTCTCGCCGACCCGAAGATGCTTGACGGCATCCGCCAGAGCGTCCGCGAGCCTGGCCTGCCCGGGGTCGAGCTGTCGGGCCACGTGCCGGCGCATGTCGGAGGTCGGTAGCAGGCCGAAGGCGCTTGGGCCACACAGCGCCGAGACAAGCACCTGCGGGTCATCCGCGTGCATCGCGTCGGTGATCGCCTTAGATCGCTCTGAACGCGGTAGGCCGAGCAGCCAGTCGCGCACCTCACGCTGCTGCCAGCTTGGGACACGTTCGACCACGGTCGAGCCAGAGAGCAGCTCAGCCTCTGCCAGGATCGCAGCTGCGCGTGCCTTGCTGCCGTAGTCACGCTTGATCTTCTCGAGCTCCTCGCTGGCCTTGGCGGCTGCCCGGGTTTTGAGCCGTCGCTTCGCCATGTCACCGATCTCGAGGTTGGCGTCGATCCGTGCGATCTCGTCCTGGTGAGACTTCATCACTCCGCGCAGCGATCCATAGCCGCTCTGGGCGCTCTGGAAGCCCGGCGTCTTGTAGTCGTCGCTGAACTTCGGGAAGTCCGGCAGTTCGCCGAGGGTCATGCTACTCCGCTCGTCCGTCATGCTGCCTCCAGGTCCGCGAGCCGTTCGCGAAGTGCTGCGATGTACTGCCCGCCTCCCATCCAGGACTGAACTGCCTGGAACTGGTAGCGGATGCCATCAGGTGTCTCGATCCAGCCGGGGCCCGGCGTCGAATGGACGGTGTGCCCTTCGCGCCAGGCCTGCAGGGTTGCTTCTGGGATCATGGTTTGTGTTGAAACGTCGGCTTCCGTCAGTAGGTCTTTCATGTGGTCCTTTCTGCCCTTGTGTAGGGCCTATCGCAAGAAGTCGGCGCGGGTCACGGTGACCTCCCCGCCCGCGTAGTCCGTCATCACGAGGTAGCGCAGCGCGTCAGCGGCGTGGTCGGCCGCGCGCGTGTCCAGGTCGTCGCCATCTCGAGGTAGCGTCCGAAGCGTCTCCAGGAGGTAGCGGCAGCGATCGGAGATGAGCACCTGCGCCTCGCCGTCGTCTGCGAGGAGCAGTCGCCGGAGGCGCTCCCACCCGCCGATGCGAGAGCCCTTGGAGGACTCGCTCACGCGGATGCCGGAGCGTTCGTACTCTGCCGCCAGGGAACCGCGATCGTGGCCGTGGCGAGCGAAGCAGGCGGCATCGAGCACCGCTCGGGTGGGAAGGCCCCATTCATCAGCCTTTCCGTGGATATGGAGCGCGGCGTCGGCGATATCGAGTCCAAGTCCCCGATTCAGGTCGTTGGGGTCGTGCAGGGCCACCTCGTCGATGATCGCCCAGGCCTCCTTGCTGACTTCCCGTCCGTCTGGGGTTGGTAGGCCGGCATAGCGAGGGCGAACGGCCAGAAGGGCAACCAGTGGAGCCGAGCGCCCATGATCGATCGACCAGAGCGAGCGCCAGCGTGGCGGCCCTTGCTCGTGAACCCGCCAGTCGGGCCGGAAGGGCTTTCCGTTCTCGCTCTTGAGCCACCCGGGCGACCAGCTGTCGCCATCAAGCGTGATTCGCTCCCAGTTGACGCCCTCGAAGTAGATCCCGCCCCGAACGATGAACCAATCACCTCCGATCCACGCCTCTCTGAGCTCCGGATCGGTGGCGGTGGCGGCCAGGAGCTGCGCCTTGTAGCTCTCGTGGTCGAGGAAAGGGTTGTCCTCGTGGGTGCTCGGGCAGCTCACGAACTTGGCCCCAAGCTCGGCGGTCTCGTAGGGCAGCCAAGGGGTGCGACCATCGACGTGGCGCTGGCGCAGCCAGCTGTGCCCAACACCGCCAGGGTTTGCCGCCATCACCACGCGCGTCGGAACGCCGCGGGGCGAGCGGAGGTTGCCGCGAAGGCGATCGAGGATCTCGGGAGAGGACCACTCGCCGCACTCGTCGGCTAGGAGCAGCGTTGCCGAGCGGCCCTGGAACTTGGTGAGCTGCTGCTGTGTTTGTGCCTGCTGGAGCTCGAGCGTCGCACCGTTCGGGAATCGCCACACCTTGTCAGCGCTGTTGTACCGGGCGCTGGCGCCGTAGATCGAGCTGTAGAGCTCGAGCGTCAGGGTCTCGAAGTCCCGGACGCCCGGGAAGCTCTGACGGATGTAGAGAGCCCGAGCCCGGGCCCCGTACTGCTCGGCGTGTCGAAGGGCTAGCAGGGCCAGCGTGAAGGACTTCCCTCCCCCACGACCACCACCGAGGAAGAGGTCGACGTCCTCGGGCGTCGCCAGCACTCTCTCCTGGAAGGGTGAGAGCT
The DNA here is from genome assembly GCA_965216945.1 of Acidimicrobiia bacterium. Classification (GTDB taxonomy): domain Bacteria; phylum Actinomycetota; class Acidimicrobiia; order Spongiisociales; family UBA5794; genus DATHZQ01. Next base: position 2,891 of record CBDCGU010000001.1, read on the forward strand.
TGATCGCGTCAACCTGTTCGGCTTTCGCCATTGGTGCCTCCCTGTAGTTGCTTCCTCTCGACGTGCGCGGTGATCTCTTTCTCGTAGCGCTCGAGAGGTAGTGCTCCGGGCAGGGCGATCGTGACGTTGGTGGTCGACTGCTGCGCTGGCTCTGGCGGTGGGCGATCGTTCCAGCGATGGCGGCTCTTCAACAAGAAGATCGCCGGTGTGATCGCACTCTGGTTCTTGACCTCGAGCGCTTGGTGGAGACGATCGAGCAGTCTCTTCTCGTGCGCAGCCTCGCCACGCTCGAGTCGAAGTGCAGCCACCTTGTCGCGCTTGATCTCCCGCTGGAAGTCGGCCCAGACCATCCCCAGCTCGGCAGCGACGCCCTTTCGAGTGCGACCCTCGCTCCCAAGCTCTTCGAGGACCGGGTAGTCGCGGCGGAACAGCTTGGACTTGAGCCTAGGCATCAGCTCGGCTCCACTGGGATGTCGCATCGTGAGCAGAGAACGATCCGTTCGCCTCGCTCATCAGCCTTCTGACACGAGCTGCACCATCGCTCACGTGGCGCGCGACGCCTGACGATTGGGGTGTCCCATAGTTCGAGGAGATGAGGCTTGAGCCACCGGATGCGTGTCTTGATCTCGTCGGCCGGGAGGCCGGCTGGAATGAGGTAGTGCACCCGGTCGCCCTGCACGTCGAGTTCGACACCCTGGCTACTGAGGTCGCGCAGCACCTCCACGGCCTCGAGGTGGTAGGCATCGATCACAGGTCGCCCTCCTCGGGTTTCATGTCACCGTCCCCTGACACCGATTCCGTGGCACGAAACCTCCCGCCATCTCGAGAATCTCCAACAGGCACAGGGTTTTCCGCCACCCTTGGTTTCGTGCCACTCTTGTGAGTCAGGGGTTGACACGAAACCGGGAGTCTCCATGTCGATGGCCTCCCCCTCGCTGACTCATCTCGTTCAACGACGACACCGGCGAGCTTTCGAGCGCGATGCAGGGTCCTGCGGGCGATCCCGGCGGCCGTGGCCATTCGCTCGATTTCCTGGTACTTCGCTGGGCCGTCATCAAGAACGTCCCGAAGCCAATCAGCGGCCTCGTCCCGTTCGGTGCGCTCCTCGTCGTTCGGCATCCGAACAATGACGTTGGGGTCTACGCCGCTCTCCTCGCCCAGCCAGACGACCTTGGCGGTGGAGATCGTCCCGCCGTCGTCGTGGGGGACCTGTCGTTCCTCGATCCTGAACCGGAGAGCAGGTACGCGGTGCCTGTCGACGAGGTTCGCCTTTGCCAGGACGAGGATGCGCTCCTGGACATCGTCCGGATGTACGCCAACCGCCAGTACCGATCGGGGTCCGGTGGTGAAACCCTTCGAGCCGATGACGCGGGTCAGAACATCACGCGACAGCTCATTCTTGTTGATGTGCCCGATACCGACGCATCCGCACTGGTGCTGTTGGGCAAGCCCGGCCAGCCGTGAGATGGACCGCTGGACCTCGCTCTTTCGATGAGAGTCGACGGACTGACCGAGATGGGCGTCGAGCGGGTCGACAACGATCAATCCAACGCCATCGATACTCTCAAGCGCAGTACCGAGGTCGTCTAGGTGCTCGTCTAGGGCGAATACGTTCCCGTCCGGAAGCTCAACAAAGTGAACTCGATCCATGACCGCACCCGCTGCCACCAAGCGCGGCAGGAGCACAGATGTCCAATCGTCCTCGTGCCCGACATAGACAACGGGTGCGGCTGTGCCTTGCACGTCGCCGGGTAGAACGCCGCGAGTCACCGACGCCATTGCGTCGCCCATGACGATCGTCTTCCCCAATCCCTCGAGGCCGGCGACCAGCGTCACCCCGCCCGTCGCGATTCGCTCCCGCCAGACCCATCGAGGGCGGGTCATTCGTAGGCTCGACGCTGAGACGAGCCGCAGACCACGCTCCGCCGGTTTCCTCGGCTCCGACTCGGAGAGCCTGCTGGCGATCTTCCTGTAACGGTCGCGGTAGTACTGGCGTGCCGCTGGACTCATCTCGTCGAAGACCGTCATGCCGCTCGCCCCCGTCTGGCGGCGCGGTCCATGTCGATCTTCTCGAGCCGATCGAGCTCTGCGTGGATCTCGGGATGCCGTTCCCGGGCTTGGCGGTCCTGATTCTCAAGCGCCTCAAGCTCAGCAGCGATCTCTGCCTGAACCTGGGCGACCCTCTCTCGAGAGTTCATGCCGCTGAACGCTGGCCCTGGTCGGATGTCGACCGGCAGATACGCTCAGCCGCCCATGCGTCCAGGTCCTCGACGCGATACCTGATTGCCCGAGCCGTCAGTCGGCAGTACTGCGGACCTTCGCCGGTGAGGCGCCATGCTTCTAACGATCTCGGACTGACCGCTAGGTAACTCGCTGCTCCCTGCGTGTTGAGCAGTCCAACTGGTGCACCCATTCCGCCACTCCCAAATGCCGGAGTTCGTCCCGGCCCCACGGAGAGGGATGCGCCCTGCTGTATCTGTCAGAGGGAATTGCGTTCCGATTCGCACCCATCTCACTCTCCCATCGGTCGCCCAAAAAATGCGACCCTACGGAACTGCTGCCTATGGTAGTACCACGGACGCCATGCGGCGTCAAGGACCTTTTAGAGGACTGGGGCTAGAGAACAAACCCGGGGCCCGCCCCGGGTTGTTCTAGAAGTAAACGGTGGCGGTACTTCTAGCTGCGGAGCTGCCGCCAGGCGGCCTATGAGATTCCCTGAAGGCGCTGCAGCACGCCGAGCGTCACCTTCATCTGCGCATACTGCGGCGTCTCTCGTTGGTCCTCCAGCGCGGCCAGGACGTTCTCCAGCGAGTCGGCGTCGTACTTCACCGAGTCGGCGTGAATGGACGGCAACCGCCGTGCCTGCAGCGCTTCTATCTTGCGAGCCTTGAGCCTGGCGATGGCGCTGAGTGTGTCAAGGAAGGCGTCGATGTCCTCATCTGGATCCATGCGACCGAGAGTGAGGCCTAGGCGCCAGGCCGCGCCAGGTACGTCGCCGTTCATCTTCACGAGCATTCGCCCTTCCTCGAGGCTCAAGGCAGGAAGAGCGGCATCTCTGTCGAGGTCGTGGTTCTCAGCGAATAGGCGCTCGCGTCGCCGGCGGCTCGACCAGCTGAGCGCAAACTCGAGCCAGTCAATCGCTGGGCCTAGAGCATCGCTGTCCTCGGGGTTCCTGGCCGCAAAGTCGAGGTCATCCCACAAGAGCACTGCCTCATCTCGAGGTATGTACCCGGCCTCCATGAGCGTCTTCATTGGTTCCGGCGGCAGCGGAATGGCGTCTCGGATGGGCTCGAGCCGCTTCCCGATGGCCTTGAGCTCGTCGATGAGCTTCCGAACCTCCTGCTTCGCATCGTCTAGGTGGGTGGGTGTAGTCTCTGTCTGGCTTCGCATTGGGGTTGCTCCTTTGCGTGGTTAGGCTCGTCTGGAGCTGTCACTTCAGGCGGGCCGTCTTATGGTCTCCGTCCGCTAGGGACGGGCTTCTCCGGTTCGTTGTGGGCGGATCGGCACCACCTCCGCCTTCTCCCCGAGCCCCAGCAGCCTCGCCATCTCAGCCGAGATCGAGTCAGCGGCCGGCCGGAGCAGTT
>CBDCGU010000002.1:0-31805 GCA_965216945.1 Acidimicrobiia bacterium
TGTGCCGACGGAGTTCGCTGAGGCAGCCGTCGAAGCGTACGAGGGGTATTGGGACGACCGAGCTCTTCTCTCGAACCCTGCCGATCCAGACGCGCCGTGGCTCGAGGAGCGAACAACCGGTGAGCACCTCAATGTGATGACCGCGCTCTACAACCGATTGGCAGGAACGTGGGCTCTACTTCGAGGGTCGGCCCGAGACCCACCCGGAGATCGTCGAGGTGCTGCCCGACTGGTCGGTCGTCATCTTGGACTGCATGGTCGTACCTCCCGAGTGGGGTGTCTACGACATCGAGACGGGGGAGCGAACCGACGATGCGGAGCCGGTCGGGGAGGAGGGACGCATCGACCTTCGCTCTGCGCAAATGTCCAACGACGAGGCGGACGCCACCGGCACGTGGCGGGTCGAGACTCTGGCCGGGGAGGTGAACGCGTCGTGCGAATTCGCGCCGACAGCCAACGCGTTGCCGGAGTCCTGATCTTCCTTGCGGTAGTTGCGGCAGGGGTTGTGCTGTGGACGCACAGTCCGGTGGAGGCTCAGTCCTGTGGCGGGGGAGGGGATGTTGGAGACGTGGGCTCCGTGTGGGGCTCGTGCACCGGCAAGACGCCCGGCAAACCTCCGACCTCCAACCAGAAAGCGATCTGGGAGCACTACTGCATCAACACGGAGCAGGCCGAGGAATGGGGATTCGTGTGGCAGGACGTTCCGGATCTCCTCGAGATCAGGTTCGATTTCGTGGCCTACATGACACCCGACGAGTACGCCCTCTTCAACTACGACCCAACTGGGGTTTACGCGTGGTACACGATCGGGTGCGTTTCCTGGTTCGATGAGGATTCCGGTGGGCCCGCATGGGGGTGGGTCGACAACGGCGTGGAGCTTTTCGAGGAGTCACCGCCGGTGCCGATCCAGACGGTCGTTGATCGCGCCAAGGACAAAGTCGACCCACCCGACCCGACCCTTGGGTCCGCCCCGCCGCTGCAGGACGTCGTGGTGAAGGCGCAGACGTGGCTGTGGCTGGACGGGTATCCGTGGGAGCCCGTGGAGGAGTCCGAGTCCCGAGGCGCGGTGACGGTGTACATCGTGGCGACACCAACTCGAGTCGAATGGGAGATGGGAGACGCCGGCTACGTCCAGTGCTCTGGCCCCGGGGTGCCGTGGACGCCGGGTGCAGACGACGCCTCATCGGACTGTCACTACACGTACGAGGACTCGTCGGCGATCTTGCCGGGTGGACTGTTCACGGGTTCGGCCACCGTGGTCTTCGAGGTGGAGTGGTGGATGGATGACCCCTGGGAGACCGGCCGCTACATGGGCGGCAACGGCACGATCGAACGCACAACGGCCTTCACGGTCGACGTCGACGAGATCCAAGCGATAGAGACCGGCGGCTAGATCGAGGAAGGACATCGAGGCAATGACGACCCGTACCAGAGATCGGACCTCACCCAACGGCCGAGTCACGACTCCAGAGCTTCGGCTCGAGCCACCCGACCCGGCCCGGAGGACGCAGGTACCGCAGATGGTCGTGGCGGTGTTGCTGATGGCCCTCTTCGCGCTGCTTGCCGTGGTGTTCTACACCCGCGCCGTCGCCAGCCAACCAGTTGTGGCCCTGGCGGTGGACGTGGCCCGCGGCCAGGAGTTGGGCCCCGAGCTTCTCCAGAGCGTCGAGGTCAGCACAGATGAGGCGTTAGCGCTGGTTGCCCCCGCCGACGTAGCCGCCCTCTACGGGCGGCGCGCCGTCGTCGATCTCGAGGCGGGCACGCTGGTTGCGCCGGCGCTCTTCGTTGACCACACCGCCCTCGAGCCTGGCGAGTCGGTGGTGGGCCTTGCGCTGTCACCGGGTGAGTACCCGTCGCCGTTCCTGTCGGCAGGCGACCACGTCTCTGTGGTGCGGACCGTCCGGGACTCGGTGGAGTTGTCGGATGCGATCGGTGGCATCGCTGAGAGTCCCGGCGGCGCCGAGCCTGATCTGGCGGTCGACTTTGTGCTGGTCGCTGACGCCGAGGTGTTTGACATCGAGGCTCTGGGTACTCAGGGCGAATTGTTTGTGTCGCTGCGGGTCGGCGTCGAGGACGCCCCGGTGGTGGCGGCGGCAGCAGCTGCCAATGCGGTGCGTCTGGTCCAGGTTCCGGTCCCCGAGGGTGGTGGGCAGTGAGTCTGATAGCGGTTGGATCTGCCCGGGCTGCTCCTGGTGCGACGACGTTGGCGTTGGCGTTGGCGGCGACGTGGCCGTCGTCACGGGCAGTGTTGGTGTGGGAAGCCGATGCCGATGGGGGAGTGCTGGCCGCGCGCTACAACCTGGGCGACCAGCCGGGACTGGCCACGATTGCTGCCACGGTCCGGCAGGGCCGGTTGAGCCGTGAGCAGCTATGGCAGCACACGCAACAGCTCCCGGGCGGAACGCCGGTGGTGGTGGGCGGTGAGTCTGCCGATCAGAGCCATGTGGTTCTCACCGATGTCGCCGGACGCCTGGCCGAGTGGCTGCAACAGCATCCCAGCCTCGACGTGATCGCCGATGTGGGCCGGGTGTCGCCGTCGTCGCCGGCGGTGGAGATTGCGGAAACCGCCGATGTCACGCTGATGGTGGCTAGGCCACTCCTCGAGGAGCTCCGTTCTGCTGTGTACCGCCTGCATGCGTTGGCTGCCGGCGGGGGCACCGTCGGATGGGTACTGGTCGGCCGTGGTCCGTACAGCATCGCCGAGGTACGGGAGTCATTTGGGCTGCCCGTATTCGCTGAGATTCCGAATGACGAGCGGGCCGCTACGGCGTTGGTGCATGGAGGATCGTCGAAGGCGCTGCGCCGTTCGATGCTGATGCGCGCTGCCCGGGGCTTGGCCGACGAACTGGTCGACCGGCTGGGACCCCAGACTCCGGACGCGACTAGCGCAACGCCCCATCGGGCAGACGACCTCCAAGAGACGCCGACTGCTGCAGTGGAGGTGACCTGATGGTCGACCCGCACCTCGTCCGGCGTCTGCAGCGAGGTGTGGGGGAGCGCCTGGCATCCGCGATCAAGACCGCCGAGGACGAAGGCCGCAAGATCAGCGTCGGGGACGAACGGCAACTGACCCGCACGCTTCTGGCGGAGGAGCTCGAGAGCCTCGCCGAGCGGGCGTTCCGCGAGAGCCGCCAGCCGCTGTCGGAGGCCGAGGAGCGCATTGTGATCCGGCAGGTCATGGATCGGCTCCACGGCTTGGGTCGCATCCAACCGATGCTCGAGGACCCTCGGATCACGAATATCGAGATCAACGGCCACGACGCCGTGTTCATCACCTACACCGATGGCGTCACCGTCCCCTCAGAGCCGGTCGCCGACTCGGACGAGGAACTCAAGGACCTGATCACCAAGGCGGCTCGTCGCTTCGGCCTGTCGGAGAAGCGGTGGGATGACGCCACCGTCAAGTTGGATCTGCAGCTGCCCGGCGGCGATCGTCTTCACGCCATTCGTGGTGTCACCGACCGGCCTGCGGTGACGATCCGTCGGCACAACTGGGATCTGAGCTCCTTGAAGCAGCTCCAGGACCTGGGTCTGTCGGATCGGGTCCTCACCGAGCTGATGCGCGCCGCAGTGAAGGGCAAGCTCAACCTGGTGGTTGCTGGGGGAACCAATACGGGCAAGACCACGCTGCTGCGGGCGCTCATCAACGAGATCCCACCGGAGGAACGCCTTGTCACGGTCGAGGACAACCGCGAGCTCGGTGTGAAACGGTTTCCCGAGCTGCATCCGAATGTGGTGGAGATGGAGTCCCGTCCTCCCAACATCGAGGGTGAGGGAGAGATCACCTTGGCGACCCTTCTCATCGAGGTGCTCCGGATGAACCCTGGGCGGGTGATCGTGGGTGAGATCCGGGGCGGTGAGATGGAGGGCATGTTGAAGGCCATGTCTCAGGGCAACGACGGGTCGATGTGCTCGATCCACGCCAACTCGGCGTCCAGCGCCCTCGGCCGGTTGGCGGTGTACGCCAACGAAGCCGGCTACGACCTCGAGGCAGCCAACCTCCGCATCGCCGAGGCGATCGACCTCATCATTCACATCGGCTGGGTCGGTCAGGTGCGGCGCATCACGTCGGTGATCGAGCTCACGGGCCGCCTCGAACAGGACGGCCGCCTGATCGCCTACAACACGGTGTTCAAGCCCGCCGCTGACGGCCGGGCGGTACCCAACCCGGGGCGGATCCAAACCTCCACCCTGCAGCGGTTAGTGGCAGCCGGGTTCGATTCCATGCTGATGGAGAAGCCGGACGGGTGGTGGGAGACATGAACACGGCCACGCTCATCGCTCTTGGCCTCGGTCTCGGTTTCGGCGCCGCAGTGTGGCTGGCGTGGGTGTCCTATCGAGGCGTCACGGTGCTCCCGGATCCGAGGCGTCTCGTACCTTCTTCGGTACGGCCCGATCGAGCCACGCTGCTCTTGGTTGGCGCCGCGGTGGCCGGCATGTTCGTCGGGTCGCTATCCGGGTGGCCGGTGGCCGGCATCGCCACCGCTGTCCTCGTGCTCGTCTCTCCTCGTCTGATGGGTGTCAAAGCGGCTCGGCAACGAGACATTGCTCGTCAGAAGGCCCTGGCGGCATGGGCAGAGATGACTCGCGACACCGTGGCCGCCGGCAACGGTCTCCAAGAAGCGTTGATCGAAGCGGCCGACGTCGCCGGCGCCGCGATCGAACCCGAGATGCAGGCGTTCAAGCGACGCGCCGAACGTCTCTCCCTCGAGGACGCGCTCGAGCGGCTCGCCGACGACCTGGCGATGCCTACCGCCGATTTCGTGATCGCTGCGCTGTTGAACGCCGCTCGCCACCACGCACGGGACCTGGCGGCATTGCTGTCGCGCCTCGCCGAGTCGATACGTGACGAGGTCGATATGCGGGTTGAGATCGACGCCAAGCGGGCTGGGATCCGCACCGAAGTCAAAGGGGTGATCGTGGTGGCGCTCGGGTCGATCGTCGGCGTCACTCTGTACGCCTCCGAGTTCGTCGCCGCCTACGACACCGCCGGCGGCCAGGTGGTGATGGCGCTCATTCTCGCCATGTTCGCTGGTGGCTCCTACGCGCTGCTGAAGATGGCCCAGTTCCCCGTTCCCGAACGGTTCCATCTGCGGCGCCCCGACGAGGTGGAGGTCGGCGAATGACGATGACCCTCGTGATGGCTGCCATCGGAGCCGGCTTCGGCTACGGCCTGTTCCGGGCGGGTCGTGCGCTCCAGCCCCGTGCGGTGCCGCTCCCTGTCGCTCTCCAGAACCTCGCCCGGCGCCGTCCCTCGATCGCCGAACTCAACGCCGGCCACCTGCACCCCAGCACCGGCGCCCAGCTCGCTGCTCGAGCGCAACGATTCGGCGTGTCGCTCCTCGAAGCCACCGGCTTGGTCGACATGGGGCTGCTGGAACGCAAACTGCGGATCATTGGTCGGCCCATCGAGGTGCACGCCACCCACAAGATCCTCGGTGCCCTCTTCGGATTGTCCCTCGGGATCCTTGGGGCGGTGGTGCTGCCCGTGTTCGACGTCGCAGTCTCCCCGGCCGTCATCGTGTCAGTGTCGATCGTTCTCGGGATCGGCGGATGGGTGTACCCGGACCTGCCCCTCAACGACGAGGTCGAGGAGCGCCAAACGTCTTTCCGGCACGCACTGTCGTCATACATCGACTTGGTTTCGGCCGACCTCGCAGGTGGCATTGGTCTCGAGACCGCACTCAACTCGGCTGCCGAGGCTGGTGAGGGCTGGGCGTACGCCGAGATCCGGACTGCGCTCACCCGGGCTCGGCTCACCGGTCGGCCCGTGTGGGAGGTCTTCGACGAGCTGGGCAGTCTCCTCGACGTCGAGGAGCTTCGCGGTGTGGCCGCTGCCGCCGAGCTGGCCGGTGACCAGGGGGCGCAGATCAGGGAGTCGCTGGCCATAAAGGCCGAGTCTCTTCGCACTGAGCAGCTGGCATCCATCCGGGCGATTGCCGAGTCCGCCTCCACCAAGATGCAGCTCCCTTCGGTGCTGTTCGTGGCAGGCCTGGTGATCTTCCTGCTGTACGGGATTCTGTCGATCGACACGACGCTGAATCCCGGCGACATCAACGTAGTGACCGGACTGTAAGAGGGTTCGGCGAGAGAAAGGAAAGGGAGGAGCGGAGATGATCGGAGCGATCAAGGTCTACGGGGCATACCTGGAAGCCGTCATGGCGACCAGGTTCGACGTGGACATGCGCGACGAATCCGGCGCCCTGTCGCTGCAGTGGGCAGCGGTGGGGGCGTTCGTGATCTTCATCGCAATCGTCGTTGCGGCAATCATGTCAAGCAAGGCGCAGAGCCAGGCGAACAACATCCCTGACGTCGTCAACAGCCCGTAGCGATCGGACGACGAATGGGACGCGTCGGACGGGACGAGCGTGGGGCGATGACCCTCGAACTGTCGGTCATCTTTCCCGCGCTCGTCTTGTTCGTCTTTCTCTCCGTCCAGGTGGGGCTTTGGTGGCACGCCCGACAGGTCGCCCAAGGCGCCGCCCATGAAGCCGTCGAAGCCGCCCAGGTCGAAGGGGCCGTCGACCAGGACGGCGCCGACGCCGCGGTCTGGTTCCTCACCCAAGCCGGCTACATGTCCGACATCACCGTCGGCGTTGGCCGCGACGCCACCACCGTCACGGTCACCGTCACCGGCGACGCCTTCCAGATCATCCCGTTCGGGAACTGGCCGGTCACCGTCACCGCGTCCGGTCCCCTCGAACAGACCATCACCCAACCCAACCGATGATGCACCGTCTCGCCTCACGCCTCCGCTCCGACGAACAGGGCGCCATCGCCGCCCAAGCCGCCGCCATGGTTCCGTTGCTCACCATCGTCGTAGTCGTTGTGCTGTTCACCGGCCGGGTGGTCGAAGCCAACAACACGGTCCAAGCCGCAGCCCACGAAGCCGCCCGGGCCGCCACCCTCGCCGGCAGTGAGGCTGGCGCAGCCGATGCTGCCCAGGCCACCGCCGCCGCCAACCTGAACGCCGGCGGTCTGGCATGCCGAACCCTGAACGTGGTGCCGGACCTCTCCCGCTTCTACGCCGGCGGAAGCGTCACGGTCACCGTCACCTGCACCGCCGACTTCACCGACATGGACCTGATCGGTGTCCCCGGCTCACGATCATTTACCGCATCTGCTGTTGAAGTAGTTGATAGGTATAGGGGCGGGTAGGGGAATGGTCGATCGACTCCGCACCGACCAACGAGGCGCCGTGGCGCTGTACGCGGCGGTGATGATGCTCGCCCTCATGTCCACCATCGGCCTCGTCCTGGTCGGCGGCCAGAAGGTGGCCGCGCTCCGAGAAGCCACCAACATCGCCGACAACGCCGCCCGGGCTGGAGCCCAACACGTCGACCTCGACTCGGTTCGCTCCGGGGACGCGTTGCGGCTGGATCCGGACGAAGCAGTCGCTGCCGCCAACGATTACCTGTCCCTCGTCGGTCACTCAGGCACCCCCGTCGTCAACGGCGACACCATCACCGTGACCGTCACCATCAGCTACAACCCAGTGATCCTGCCGATGGGCAATCAAACGGTGACCGCCACAGAGTCAGCAAGCGCCCGAACCGTGGAGGGATGATGAACTCCCGCTGTCCACACACGCGGCCGGGAATCGTCCATTACACAACGTGGAGAAGACGCTCATGAGACGCGCCGGCGACGTGCTCAAAGGCCTGATCGCCCTCGCCATCACAGTCGGTCTCGTCGCCGGCATCCCCTACCTACTGGTCACCCTCGTCGGCTGGCCCCTGCCCACCGAGATCCCCTCATGGGAGACCATCGAACGAACCATCACCACCACCGGCATCGACCAGACCCTCGTCATCAAGACCCTGGCCATCATCGTCTGGGTCACATGGGCGCAGCTGGTGTGGGCCATCGCCGTCGAAACCGCTGCCGCCATCCGGGGCAAGGTCGCACGCAGCACCACCACCCTCCCGGGTATCCAGGCGGCCGCCGCCCGTCTCGTCGCCACCGTCAGCCTGATCGTCTCCAGCTTCGGACCAGTCCGCCCAGCCATCGCCACACCGCTCCCCGTCATCGACGCGCCCACAACCACCGCCGCCGTGCTGGTGATCGACGACCCCACCACGCCCCAGTCGATCGCCTCGGTCGTCGCCGACGAGGAAGCCGCCAGCGTTGTCGACGGTCCCACCTACCGAGTCGCTTCGATCCGCCAGTCATACTGGTCGATCGCACAAGAAACCACCGGAGATCCCCACCGCTGGACCGAGATCCGTGACCTCAACGTGGGACGCACCATGGCAGATGGCACCGTCCTCGCCGCCGGACACGAAGACCTCCAACCGGGATGGCGGCTCGCTCTCCCCGCCGACGCCGTGCTTCCCATCGAGGCATACGAGGAATCACAGGTCACCGTCGAGAAGGGTGACAACCAGTGGAAGCTCGCCGAGGAACACCTCGAGGACGTCCTCGACCGTGACGTCACCGACGCCGAGGTCGCCCCCTACTGGCGCGACATGGTCGACGAGAACCGCGACAACATCCGCTCTGGAGATCCCGACCTGATCTACCCAGGCGAAGTGCTTGACCTCCCGACCCCCGCCGAGTCGCTGACCGACTGGGAAGCACCTGCAGCCGCCGGCAACGACGAGGCAGCTGCGTCAGAGGTTGCCGTTCTCGACGACGCCATCGACGCCATGGACCAGATCCTCGGCCCGGCCGACACTTCCCAAGAAGTCACCTCGTCTGCTGACGGCGCCACGGTGACCGCCGACGAGACCGACGGCGTTGGCCAGGCCGCCGACCGCGAAGCGAGACCCTGGGTCGAAGACGAGGTCGACGCAATTGACGAGGACTGGCTGGCATCGGGCCCCGAGGGTGAGCTCATCGTCGAGTCCGATGCCACTGTCCCCGGCGACATCCAGATGTGGGTCACTGAGGAAGTGCCGTCGGTTGCGGCCAGCGAAGCCACCGACGGAGACCCTTACGGCCTTTCCGCTGGCACGGCGACCGCAGTGGCTACGGCCGCTGGGGGAGCGGCCGCCGCGGGTTGGTGGTGGCGGCGACGGCGCCGGCTCCAAGCCGTCGAAGTGCCGACCGAGGAACACACTGACCTGCCATCCGACCCGCTCGAAGCCGGCACGGCCGTTCCGCTTTCAACCGAGCTCGCCGACGATCGAGGACTGTGGGCAGTGGGAGCAGCGCTGGGCGGCCTTCGTGGCACTCCGCCGACACCCGCCGCGGTTGTCGTGTCCGATCAACTCACGCGGGTGGTCGTCCCTGGCGCCGGAGACCGCACACCCAGGGGTTGGACCCTCTCGGAGCGGCTCACCGACGTGTGGGAAGTTCCGACGAGCGCCATCTCCGATCGGTACGTCGCCGACGCCGCTGCAGCCGTCCCAGGTCTCGTCCGAGTCGGGCGAAGCAGCGAAGACGAGATGCTGTGGATCAATCTCGAGGCGGCTGGCGTCGTGGCCATCGACGGCGCCACCCCCCACATCACACCGCTCCTCGAGCTCATCGCCGCCCGCCTCGTGGCTCGGCCCGACGTCAATGTGCTGTGGATTGGCGACGCAGCCCCGGCTGGCTGCCACGCGATCGACACCGCCGCTGCGATCGACTACCTCACCCAGACCCCCAAACCTGACACCACAGCCCTCGTCGCCCGTCGGCACGGTGCCGTCCAGCCGCTGACCGTTGCGTTGGCGGCCTCGGTACCCGCCATGCAGCGACCGGCGTTGACGGCAGCAGTCCAGGCGTTCGGGCCGGATAGGGGAGTGGCGGCCATCACCTCGTGGCCGACCCACGACGCAGCCCCCGAGTTCTCATGGACACTGACCGGCTACGGCACCCTCTACATCGAGGCGATGGCGTCGCACGTCACCGTCGACGGTCTTGCCGAGCCGCCGGCAGCCGCTGTCGAGATCGAACCCAGGCCGGCTCCGGACGTGGAGCTGCAGGTGCTCGGCAGGCCGCGCCTCCTCGTCGACGGCGCCGAGGTGCCGCTGAGGCGCAGCCAGTCGATCCAGCTGCTCGCCTACCTGGTCACCAATCCCAAGGGAGCCTCTACCGACAAGCTGCTTGACGTGCTGTGGCCGGACGCCCCCAACCAGCGAGCGAAGAAGCCCACCCTTCAGCAATGCGCCACCGAGCTCAGACGACTGGTTGGCATCGAGCTTCTGCCTCGTGCTCGTGACGGCTGGTACCGAACCGGCGTCACATCAGACGAACAGCGCTTCGTCGCCCACGTCACCGACGCCGACGCAGCTGGCACCGACGAGGAACGAGCAGCGCATCTCCGCCAAGCCCTCGACTTGGTACGCGAAGCACCCTTCGACGGCGTCGACTGGCTGTGGGTCATGACCGACGGTCTAGTGACCAACAGCATGCAGCGTATCCACGACGTCGCCCATCAACTCGCTCAGCTCGAGATCGACCTCGGCCGCTACAGCGACGCCGACGACTCAACCGGCCAAGGAATCGCCACCGACCCCCAATGCAGCCGATGCTGGGACCTGCGAATCCAAGCGGCGGCCGCCGCGGGCAACGAATCGCACCGCCGGCACCTCGAAGAACAGCGCCACCGCATCGCTCAGGCCAGCTGAGAGGCGTACCGCAGGAAGCTCAGCCGCCGGACGGCAACGTCTCGACGGGAATGCCAAGAGCCGCGGCGAGGCGTTCGTGGTGCCTGGCTGCGATCGGCATCAACCCAGACTCCCACTGGGCGACGGCCATCCGTGAGACGCCCAGCTGCGTGGCAAGATCGGCCTGCGTGAGTCCGGCGAGGGTCCGATAGTCAGCCAGAGTGGTGGGTGCCTCGACAAGGTCGGACGGCTCACAGCCCAGTACCCGGGCCAACTCGGGCAAGCGCTCGGCCCGGGGTGTGTGATTCCCGGCCTCCCACTGCCGTACCGTCCACGCGCTCACACCCAGCTCATCTGCGGCAGCCAGCTGCGTGAGGCCGGCACGGATCCGCCGCCGCCGGAGCTCGTCGGCATTGAACGAGGAGATTGTCGGGTGCGCCACGCTGCCATTGTTGCGCACCTTCGTCTTCCGACACCGCTTCTCCGAGAGCGAAGCCACGCCAAACGACACACCACAGACCTCATGTGAATCCTTGACAGACGCAAGGCAGGGTGGCTATATCTTGACAACCGCAAGACTTCACGGCGGAACCCCGTCAAGCCGGCCTCGACATCTAGGAGCGGCATGATCGACTGGACAGTTGAACTACACAGGGAGACCGGTCGGTCGGATCCGGATCGCGACTCACTGGACCGGTATCTGGCAGCTCTCGCGGTTCATGATGCGGCGGTGAGCGCCACGCCGCAGGGGAGAGTGTCTCCTCGGCTGACGATCAACGCAGCCGACGCAGCCACCGCCGTCGGGGAGGCCCTCGAGGCCGAGGAAGCTGCTGCCACGACCGCCGACTTCGGTGGTGTGGTCACCGCAGTGGTCGTGGCCGATGCCAACACGCCTGACGGCGAGACCAATTGGGTTCGGACGCCGCTACTGAGCCTCTCCGAGATCGGCGAGATGCTCGGGGTCAGCCGTCAGCGCTCCTCGCAGCTTGCTCGCGACCATCCCCAGTTCCCTCATCAAGCGGCGAGCTACGCCGGCCGCCCCCTCTATGAAGCGGCAGCCATCGAGGCATTCGCCGATGTGTGGCACCGCAAGACCGGCCGCCCTGCCGGCAAGCCCGCACCCATCTCCGAGTAGGCCGCCCAGCTTCCTGGTCGAACACACGTTCGCCTAGTGTTGTGGCGTGGCCGATAACCTCAGCTACCGAATCGACGTCCTTCGGCGATCACTCGCAAGCACGACGCGCCCTGATGGGAGCGTCGAACTGACCCGTGACGCCGTCGTCGAGTTGCTGGATCTCCTCGAGGCCGCAGGTGGCATCGCCGGCGAGTTCGATCGGCTGCGAGCTCGTCTGCTCGAGGTCGTCAATGATCCAACCCACCGCGTGCTGACGATTCCGCTGCGTGATGTGGCTGCGTTGCTGCACTCTGGTGGGTGACCGATGCCAGGATCGAAACGAGATCGTCGCCGTGAAATGGCTTGGTGATCACAGCCACAGCACCTCTGTGGCGTGCTTCGTCGAGAACCCATTGATCGGCTCGTGAGGTGACAACGACCGTCGGGATGCCGGCGACTTTGACCTCCTCGAGGAGATCCCAATTCAACGACTTCGTTCCCTGAGGCTCGAGCACCACCACGTCGACCGTTCGGTGGCTGAGGAGCTGTCGCGCCTCATCGTCGTCGGCTGCCATCAGAGTGCAGGTTGCGGCTCGCCGCAGTATCACGTCGAGAAGCCGCTGGTTGCCGGGGTAGGGCTCCACGACGAGAACGGTCAGATCGGTGATGCTGGCTGGGTTCACTGAGAGGTCCTATCGCTGAGTACGTCGGCGGTTTCGGAGCGGAGCTTCACCATTCGGTCGTTCAGAGCCATCCGGCTTCGTCAAGCGCGCCGATGAGGTCCTCGGGGGCATGCCGCGTGTAGACGGTCGTGGTACGGGGGTCGGCGTGGCCCATCAGCTGCTGGATCGTCGGAACGGGAACCCGGCGCAGGGCGAGCTGGAGGCCATAGTGGTGGCGCAGCGCGTGAATGAGAGCGTTGTCGGGCAAGTGTGGTGTGAGCTTGATGAGCGAGGCGTCGTATCAGGTGGTAGAGCGCGTCCGTGCTGAACGAAGCGCCGTTGGTGCGCACGAGCAGGGGTTGTCGCTGGTCGTCGGTGGCCAGGGCGGGCAGGTCGGCCGCTCGATGGGTACGTTCAGCGAGGTACCGATCGACCCTATCGAGGACGTGGCGGGGGAGGGGGAATGGACCGTTGCCGTCCCGACTTCGTCGCCCGTCGCACAAGGAGTAGCGGGTCCTCGCTGCGTGCGATGTCGCGGAGCTGGAGGGCGCACGCCTCTGAGGCGCGCACGCCCGTGGAGGCGAGCAGGTCGACGATTGCCTGATCCCGAGTTGGCCAGGCGGAGGCGAGAGTGCGAGGTGGGGGAGCGGCCGCTGCTTCGATCATGGAGGCGACGTCGTCGGGTGTGAAGGCCCTCACCTCGGGCTCGACCACGGCTCGGTAGGTGAGGTGGTCGTCGGCGGTCGGGTCAGTGGTGAGGTGGCCACGGGTGACGAGCCAGCGGCAGAAGCTGCGGAGCGTGGAGAGATGACGTTGGATTGTGGAGGGGGCGGCGGCCTTGTTGGAGGTGCCCGAGGGCTTGGAGCAGGTTCTCGCTCGTGAGGTCCGCAGTCGTCACCCCTGCGAGGTCGTCGGCCCAGTCCGATTGCTCGTCAGGTTCTGGCCGGCCGAGTGAAGCCCTGAGCGAGGTGGCCCAGTTCCTGAGGTCGCTGCGGCGGGCCCGTTCGACGTTGGATACGTTGCCGCTCCTACTCGTGTTCCGTGTTCCACCCACACGGAGCCCAGCGAGCCAGTCCTCAGCGAGCTCGGTAAGACGAACTGGCTGCATTCGTCGAGGCTAACACGGATAATTGCGCTTATCCGCATTAGCACCTCGCCTTGCTGGAGCGGAGGTCGACCATGAGGTTGCGTGTACCGGGGGCGGTCAAAGCTAGTGTCCAGAGACTGATGGAGAAGAGCGCGTTGCGACTGGCGGCCGACACCAACTGTGCAGCAGTCGTAGTACCGAACAACTTCGCCTCCTGGACGACCCACGTTGGGGGCGAGAACAAGGTAGTCCGCGAGCAAATCACCTGTCTTGTGGAGAGGGATTGGCACGTGGTCGTTGTGACAGACGCAGAGCATGTCGACTACCGATCGGCGGAGATGATCCGTTGCAGGGATCTTGCTCAGGGGGTGAGGCACGCTGTGCGGATCGCAGGCTGTTCCGTGATTGTTGCCCACGACGCTGTTCTTTCGTGGCCCAATTGGGAGTGGTGTCGAACCCTATTCGACGAGTCGCGCGCTTGGGACGTAGATCGTTGGATCTGGTGGTGCCACGAGATCGACAAACGAGACGACTGGGAGGCAACAACGCTTGGCTACGAGGCGTCACGTGATGAGCTCGCAGAACTGCTGCAACGCGTTCCCAGACGATCCACTCTGGTCTTTCCGACGCAGGCTCGCGCTGATGAAGTCGCTCAACGTGTTCCCATCGACCACATACCCATGCGGATCTGCGGGAGCATGGCACGAGTATCTCGAGAACTCGGGCTGACCGATGACATCGCTGATTGGTGGGATGCGAGGTCACTAGGGGCTGCGGACGTTGTTGGATTCCTCCCGGCTCGGTTTGCTCATGATGTGCGAATCGCCGACAGCCTCGCAGTCATTGCCGAGTTGCGGGCTAGAGGTCTCGATGCCCGCCTTCTCACCACACTTGACTCTGTTCCAAACAACGCACTCCAACAGGGCGCCTATTCGGCCGCGCTTGAGGGGGTGACAGCGCTAGATCTAGGCGAGGCAGTGCTGTTCACTTCAAGCGACCTTGGCAGGCACGGAGCGGGACTGACCGAGAGTCAGATGCGACAGCTGTACGCCCTTGCAGACTATGTTCTATTCCTTTCGACCCGCGAAGGATTTGGTATGCCGCTCTTTGAGGCGGCGATAAGGGGCCTTCCCGTGGTTGCGTACGACCTGCCCTATGTGCGCGAGGTCTATGGCGCGTCCCCGACTTTGGTCAACGAGAACTCAGCTGTTGCTCATATCGCAGATTGCGTGGAGGAATGGATTGTCGGAACATCGCTACAGCGAGCCAAAGTGCGAGCCCGTCGCCGGCTAAGCGACGGTGGCGAGATCTGCCGGACTCTTGGGGATCTGGCCTTTGGAGCGATCGAGGATGGGAGATCCGCTGGTGGTTGACGACGACATACGCCTCAAGAAGGTACTGGACTTTCGCCAGTCGGGTCTACGCCTGCGATTCAAGGTTGCTCAAGACCTGTTCAGCAGCCATGAGGTTGATCTTGGCACGAAATTCTTGCTTCGCACGCTGAACGATCCGATCCATCGCCGTCGACACAAGGTGTTGGATATGGGATGCGGATACGGCCCCATCGGCCTTGCTTTGAAGGCAGAGGAACCCATGCGCCTGGTTCACATGGTGGACCGCGATGCGTTGGCCGTGGAATACAGCCGGATGAATGCGGAACTCAATGAGCTTGATGAGGACGTTGTCGTCTACGGCAGCCTGGGTTTCGATGACGTAACTGACAAAGACTTCGATCTGATTGTGTCGAACATTCCGGGCAAGGCAGGGGAGGAGGTTATTCGACACCTTCTCTTGGACAGCCGGCCGTATCTCGCGCCGGAAGGCCTTGTTGCTGTGGTTGTTGTTCTACCGCTGACGGACTTCGTGCGAGACGTACTCGGTCAAGAGGAGGGTGTGGAGATCCTCTACGAGCGGAGCACCAAGCGGTACACCGTGTTCCACTTCCATTTCGAATCGACTCCTGCCGAGCCCCCCACGCGTACGGCATTCGATCTTGGTGTCTACGATCGGCAAGCAGCGTCGATGCGCTATCGCAAGCATCGGTGGGACGTCACAACGGTCCGTGGCCTGTCCGAGTTCGACTCCCTCAGTTTTCACAGTGAACTCGCCATTGATGCGTTAATGAGTCTCCGCGCGGACGGTCTGCGCCGAGTTGCGTTTCTCAACCCGGGACAAGGCCATGTGCCAACTGTCACATGGTATGCGAGGGAGCCCGAGTCTATCCAGCTATTCGACCGCGACCTGCTGTCACTTCGCTGTAGCAGGCGCAACCTGACCACGAACGGCTGTCCGCCAGAGCGTGTGGCGATGCACCACTGCGCCAAGCTCGTGGAGCGTGAGATTGCCCCGGTTGACGCCTTCGTCCTCATGCCCCCAGGCAACGAGCTCCCGGATGTCGTGTTGGCGGACCTTCGGATGTCAGCAAACGCCGTCACCGGAGACGGAATGGTTGTACTAGCCGCCAAGTCGACTGTTGTGGCGCGGTGTCTCGAGAGACTTGCCCTCGAGGAGAGAACCTTCACCGTCCAGGAGCGTGTCAAGAAGAAGGGCTTTAGCGCGGTCACGATGCGGGTAGTGTCATGACGCCCAGACATTGGAAGGCTCACAGATGAAGCATCACGCCAGGCCCCGGTCCACGGCCTATGTCTTCGCTCTCTTCGCTGGTGTGGCGCTTCTGGCCGCAGCATGCGGCAGTGACGGGGGAGGTGGTGGCAGCCGAATCATTGTTGATTCCTTGGATCGGGAGATCGAGTTGCCAGACGAGGTCAATCGCGTGGTGAGCCTCAATAGTGACCTGAGTGAGGTGATCTACGCACTGGGGGCTGGCGACAAGCTAGTAAGCGCCGGCTATCGGATCAGCGCCAATGAGGCTTGGATAAGGGACCAGGTTCCCGAGTTGGGCGAGCTCCCAAGCCCACACACTCCGGCAGGGATCAACCTCGAAGAGCTGGCAGCACTGGAGCCCGACCTTGTCATCACGACACTATTCGGCGAGGTCGGCTACGAAGAGGTTCTTGATTCCGTGGGCCGGCTCGACGTCCCGATTGTTGTTGTCTCCCTTGAGACGCTGGAAGCCTACGGAGAGGACTTGATGCTTATAGCTCGGGCGCTCGGGGTTGAAGATCGCGGCGAGGCGCTAGCTGCGTTTCTGAACGAGCATCTTGAAAGCGTCGAGTCCCGAACATCCGAAATCGCTGACGACGAGAGGGTAGAGGCGTACCACGGGCTGTGGGATGTCTACTTCACCATTGGTCCAGGCATTTTTGAGCACGACCAGATCGAGGCGGCCGGCGGCGTCAACGTGGCCAGTTCGCTCTCGGGGTTCGGTGCAGAGGTATCGCCTG
Source organism: Acidimicrobiia bacterium (assembly GCA_965216945.1). Taxonomy (GTDB): domain Bacteria; phylum Actinomycetota; class Acidimicrobiia; order Spongiisociales; family UBA5794; genus DATHZQ01. The sequence goes on from CBDCGU010000002.1 coordinate 16,743, forward strand.
AGCAGCTGCTTGCGTGGAACCCTGACATCATCTTCATGCTGTGGGAGGGGCAGTCAGCAGACGTCTTGGCAGATCCCAAGCTGACCGATCTAGCTGCGGTGAGGACGGGGAATGTCTTCAGCCATCCAGAACAAGGCTGGGGTTTTGCGACGCCACGCGCGATCTTCGCCGTCACCTGGCTAGCAGAGAAGATGTACCCGGAAAGCTTCGAGGACATCGACATCGGCGAAGCTGCCGACCAGTTCTACGAAGAGGTCTACGGCTTCGGATATCCAGGTCCCCCGCTCGGAGGATCGTAGCCAGCCGGCTGCGGTTGTGAGCCCACCACCGGCACGACAACCTTGCTGGCATTCCCGATTGGCTCTGGTAGCGCGATGACTCGAACGTCAATCGCGTACAGACTCCGCAGAGCCTCCTCGGTGATCAGGGTTGCGGGTTCCCCTTCGGCCATGAAGGAGCCGCTGTGGTGCATCAGGACCACCCGCGTTCCGAAGTACAGGGCGTGGTTGGGGTAGTGCGTCGTCATGAGGATCGACAGGCCTTCCTCCGCCAAGCGGTGAACTGTTGCCAGGACCATCACTTGGTTACTGAAGTCGAGATGAGCTGTTGGCTCATCCAGGAACAACACGGGGGTTTGCTGAGCAACGGCTCGTGCGATCATCCGCGAGTTGCCTCTCGCCGCCACTGAGATGGGTGAACGGCCTATCTGCGAGGTGGGCGATCCCAACGGTGTCAAGTGCCTCCTCGCAGATCGCAATGTCGTCTCGTCCAGGTGCCGAGAATAGGCCCAAGTGTGGAGCTCGTCCCATAGCGACGACATCTCTGACTGAGTAGGGGAAAAGCGCGTCCTGGTCCTGAAACACATGGCCAATCTGGCGAGCGATATCGCTGCTGTTCATCGTTCGACTGTCAAGGCCGTTGATAGAGATTGTCCCCGAGGTCAGTGACAGCGACCCAGACATACACCGGAGCAGAGTGGTCTTCCCGCATCCATTGGGACCTATGACGCAGACAACCTCACCCTCATTGAGGTCAAGGTTGAGGTCCTCGAACACTGCAGTGTTTCCATAGCCGAACATACCATCCATCATTGAGATGAGAGGAGTCATCCGAACCACGCTCCGCGCGTTCGACGGAGGAGGTACGCGAAGAAGGGAGCACCGATAATCGCAGTAACAATACTGAGCGGGATTTCTACCGTCGTCGCCGAACGAGCCAGATCGTCGACGGCAAGGAGATAGGCACTTCCCAACGAGATCGATGCTGGCAACACAACACGATGATCGGCGCCGAACAGCATTCGAGCGATATGGGGTATCACCAATCCGACCCATCCGATGATGCCGGTCACAGAAACAGCAGCTGCGCTCACGACTGTTGCGCACACGATAACAAAGCGCTTCAGGACCTCCGTGTTCACTCCAAGCGAGCGCGCCTGTTCATCGCCCATGGATAGAACGTTGAGCCGCCAACGAACGAGCAGTAGGCCTGCTGTGCCGGCAATCATGAGCGGAAGCGTCGAAACGACATCCCCGTTTGATGCTGAGCTCAGGCTGCCCATCAGCCAGAAGACGATGGTGGGAAGCTCGTCGAAGGGATCTGCCACGAAAGTCACGAGGGAAATCAGAGCAGCGAATAGGGCGCCAACGACAATGCCTGACAGGACAAGCATGAGGGTCGGTGTTGTGCGATAGACGCGACTGATGGTGTAGGTCAGCGCTACGGCTGCAAGGCCGAATGCAAAGGCAGACGCCTGCACGACGACTGGATTGCCAGCGATGAGGATAGCCAAAGCCGCACCGAAACCAGCACCTGCGCTAACTCCCAGAATCTGCGAGCTGACAAGTGGATTCCGAAACATGCCTTGGAACGCGGCACCACTGATTGCAAGGCTCGCTCCGACAGAACCAGCGAGCAGCGCTCGAGGGAGACGGATCTGGAAGACGATTGTCTCCGCGACGTCGGGCCAGGTTGGCTCGATAGGCAGCGCTCTCGACGCCAAGACCTTCAGGACGGTTAGAGGTGACAGGGGATACCGACCCAGGAAGATGGAGACAGTGAACACGATCAGCGGGAGCAGGACCAAACCTACGGTACGAACCGGGGAGCTTCGCCGTAGTGCAACTACCCATCGACTCTGGGCGGCCTCGTGGGCGTCGTGTGAGGTGTGTCGTTTGGGCTCGTCCATCTACCGTCCGTGCGCATAGGACCCCTCGATGTGCGATCACGTGTGCATATCGAGCGAGCGCAATACTACGTCGCCGAGTCGGGGTTCCCTTCGGCGTAGGGACAACCGCCGTCGGTCGTTCGATAGGTGTCCACCTCGTCCTTCGCCTGAATCCACGGATAATTTCGGTTATCCGTGCAATCGTCTCCAAGATCACGGTCCAAAGCCGATATCGTCACAGTGACGTAGCCAACGACAGGGTCACTGGCTCAGCCCGCGGATTCGTGAGCCCGGATTTGCGATGGCAGGTAGGTCGCCTCGTCGCACCGCCTGGCCGCTGACTTGGTCTGCCAACCATTCCTGATTCCTTTGAGCAACACATCGAGGAGTACGGGTGACGCGACGTGCTTGAGGTGGCGCGCGCACGCTTCGGCGGCTCGCTGATTGACGAGGTCGAGGTCAAGTTGGCGCTCCTGAAGAGCCTGAACAATTGGAACGTCTGCCAAGCGGACAACGTCTCCGCCATAGGTCACCGCGTCGATGTCGATGTCCGACAGGCCGACGCGAGGCGACACTGTGCGACGGACGCGATCGGGCAGGTCAAGGCGCAGCACCGCCTGAAGGTCCCTCACTGCGAGCGAGCGGGTTCGAGTCACCGCATCGTCGCCCACGGCGCGGTGGTCCCCGGGGAGCAGGGCGAGGTATCGAAGTAGAGCGGCAAGCTCATCGCCAGCTCGTGTCTCTTCAATCAAGACCTTGACCCCCTCGGCCAGGTCGGCCAGGTCGAGGCTGTCCTCGTTCGCTGCCCACCACGCAGGCAGATCGAGTCGGACGCATGATCGGAACACGATTACTCGGTCGACCGGCGACAGTTCCAATTCGCGCCGGCCCTCGGCGAGGTCGAGAAGCTCGCTGCGCGGTAGGACGTGAGCAGCCTTGAATCTGGCTATGTCCCGGTGCTTTCGAAGCACATCGCTGAGGTCCCGGACGGGAGCGTCCACTGCGACAATGGGGCTGCCGACGGCGAGCACGTCTGTGCCCTCAGAGCTGACCAGTGCGATATCTCGGCCCACCAGACTGCCGACGTCGTCAGCGCTGACGATTGTGACCGGAGAGGTAGCCTCAACGAGCCGTAGCCGGACGCCGTCGCCGGCTTCGTCTCCGAGCTCATCGATTACTGGTTCGATGATGACACGCACCTGTTGGTCCGTCACGAGGGCGCCAATGAGGTCGCTCGTTCGTTTGCTCTCGTCGATAGCGGTGTCTCGGAGGCGTGACTCGAACGTGCTGTCAAACAGCGGAGCAGCAAGCCTCTCGCACGTGCGCCTAAGAACATCGGTGTCCCACGATTCGTCCGCGAGCCCCAGCGGATCGGCAGGCCCCGTGAGCCCAGACAGCGCAGCGAGTACGCGGCGGCGGAGCGAGCGTGAAGCACCAACCTCGTCTAGCTTGGTTCGGAGTCCCGTTCTGGCCTGAGACACGGTGAATGCGCTTGTGATGTTCCGCACGACCTCTTCGGACACCGCTCGGAACTGCTGCGCTCGCTGGAAGGCCCAAGTGCGGAGGATGCCGGACTCAGAGGCCTTCGCGATTCGGTACGCCACATTCCTGAGCGCAGCCTCGTGCTCCGACTCGTCCAAGTAGCCCCGCCACGGGAACAGCGCCACGAGTTCGTCTTCCCGGAGGGCATCCATCCGGCCCTCAGCCAATCGACCAAGCATATCGGTGGACATGGTCTCCCGGAGAGAGCGAAGGGCGAGCGCGTGATCGGGCGTCAGGATCTTCGCCCTCTGGATCTTCCCTGAACGTCGTATGAGCGGCTCACCGCCAACGCAGTAGGTGAACGGATTGTGGTCGGGTAGTACGTTCACCTCGATGTACGAACGAGCACCGGATACGTGTTCGAGAACCTCCACGGCAGGCGTAGGGGTGACATCGCTCCATATCCATTGCTCAATGGTGCTCGGCGACGGCGTCCTCGTTGCTACAACGACCCCGCGGCCACCTTGGCCTCCGCGTCTGATGCCCACCAGGATCGTTCCATAGCCCGCAGACGCCGTTGCCGCGACACTGCGAGTCACGGCCCGCCGGTCGTTCGCCCGCCACACAGAGACGACTGTGGGGTCGCGTCCCTCGCGAAACACGTCGATCGCGTTTCTCTGCAGGGGTTCAGGTTCGAAGTGTCCCACGGCGTCTGCCAACGCCTGCTTCACGCCGGCGAAAGTCCATGGTTCGGCTATCGCGAGCTCGGTGACCCGTTGGCCGGGCCCGTCGCCTCTTTGCCGTGACGGATCCTGCCGTGCCCTGTGGCTGTCCGTTCCGCTGACTACGGCGACGGATTGGATGTACCCCAGCCGGTTGAGAGTCTCGGCACCGGATCTACGTTGGGCCGTTGTGCTGAGTTCAATGCCGTCGAAGGCGCACTGTCCGAGAACTCTCTGGAGTTGCTGACCCCGGAGTTCTTTGAGCACGCCCTTGCTAGATGATGCGTGAGCGGCGATCGCTAGCCCGCCTCGATCACGTATTGCTGCGCAAACGTCAACCACGTCAAGGGATGAGAGCCCCTCAACGTGGCGCTCATCTTGATCCAGGCCTAGCCGCCTCAGCAGCCAGCGGGGCCGCTTGCCCAAACCCTGGGGGTCCAAGATCGCAATCACGTGTATGCCAGAAGCGCCTCCTCGGCACGTCACCTCGACTCCGGGCAGGACCAGCATCGGAGCGAACTGATCAAGCTGGTCTGCAACCTCCAGGTAACCGTCCAAGGTGTTGTGATCGGCCAGAACAACGATATCGACGCCGCGGTCGCGTGCAGTTCGAAGTACCTCGATTGTCGTGCCACCTCCGAGGAAGTCACCGGAAGCAGGCGTATGAACGTGAAAGTCGATGCGAGCCATCGTGGGGGGAGAGCCAACCATCTACGCACCCAGCTGGTGTCGGATGGCGGCGACGGCCCTTGGGAGGCCGACGGCTCGGAGGCGGTCGAGGAGGTCGTCGGGTGTGGTGGCCGGACTCTTGAGAGCTCGGGCCTGGTCTTCGATCGTGCTGACCACTCGCGCCGGGGCGAGCTCGAGCACGTGGAGGACGAATTCGTCTGGGCTCTGGGCCTCGATGTCGTACGGTTCGAGTTCCTGGGCCGGAAAGTCTTTGAGGTTGCTGGTGACGATGACCTGGGCATTGGCCCGGATCGCCGCGGCAAGGACGTGCCGGTCATCGGGATCCGGCAACTGAAGACTGTCGATCAGGTGTTCGTACCCGTTGACACGGACGTCTCGTATGGCTCTGTTCATCAGCTCCCGTGTCCGTTGCAGTCGGTCCGCAAGGTCAGGCTGGGCAGCCACGATGGCGTCGATCATCTCGTCGAGGATCTGATCGGTCCACTTGGCCTGAAAGAGCCCTGTCTGGCCCAGACGAATCAGGAGGTCACGCAGGGAGCCCGGGTAGAGGACATTGGCGTCGTAGATCGCCACAAACGCCATCGCCTTCGCCTCCCTAGTACTCGAGCCCGATGAGCTCTGCTTCCTCGGTGAGCTTGTTGGCGACCTCCCGGCGATGTGCTTCGTCGCGCCGCTTGTACTCGAGGAGGTGGGTGAGCAGGACCTTGCGACGGTTGCCGACCCTCCGATACGGGATCTGTTCATCGTCGAGCAGCCTGATCAGGTAGGGCCGGCTGACATTGAGGAGATCGGCAGCCTGTTGGCTGGTGAGCTCGGCATGAACCGGAGCAACGGTGACGGCGTTGCCATTCGCCAGCTCGGCGAGCACGTCGACAAAGAACCGGAACGCCACCGCCGGCACCGTGATGCTGGTCGGCTCCTCCCCCGCCTCTTCACTTACCAGCTGGACATGCGTCGTCGGGGTCGGGTGGGCACGCAGGAATGCGGTCAGCTGCTCGACGGCGTTGGCCGCCTGCTCGGCTGCCTGTTCGTCGGGGAGCTCGAGATCACGTATCGCTGCCCGCACCATGGGTTGCTCCTCTCTTGGCTTCGATGGGTATGTCGACCATCATCCCACAGACCTTAGATATTCGCAATATCTGAATTGAACAACTTACGTGAACTATATGTAGTATACGAATGACATTGGTGTAATACGACTCCGACTGGAGCATCCGATGACCCGAGGCGTGCCTGAGCTCGAAGCAGCCGTTGCTGCGGCCCTCACGCCTGCCTGGTCGGATGTGGTTCGCGCTAAGAAGGCCATTACCCAGATCCTCGGCGACGGCAAGCCGCACGGCATACGAACGCTGCAGGCATGTCTACTCACGGCCGACGGCGTCCCCGTTGAGTCGGCTCACCGGGAGAAGCTGCAACTTGCGTCGGCCGACGACATCGAAGCCATCGTGTCTCCAGGCCACCCACTCATCGCCCGGCCTCGGTTGGCCCTGGCGGCAACCGAAGCACTTCTCGATCTTCGATCTCAGGGCTTCGTCATCGAGGTCGCCGAAGCACCTGAGCACGCTGCCGGGAATCCTATCGTCGGTACGTCGATCAGCGTGCCGTACCAGCTCGCCGGCTACGGGGCGGCAGTGCACCAGTCGACTGCGCTTCCCAACCTGGCCCGGGCGTATCGCCTTGCGCCTCGGCTCGTTGATGAGAGCACCCAGTGGTTCTTCGATCCGGATGTCTTTACTGCCGATCTCGAGCGGTTGGAGCTCGACCGGCGGGCTCGCAGGTGCATCGTCGAGGCTCTGGCGGCATACCGTCGAGGACTCTTCCTGAGCTGCGCAAGTCTGCTGGGCGCCGCATCCGAGGGAGCGTGGTACGCCGCCGGGGAGCAGCTGCGCTATCTCGATGCTCAGCTCGACAAGGCGCTCGATGCCGACAACACCGCAAGAGTGATGGCTCGCGTTACCGAGGTGCTCCGCCAGCACCGCGCGCTGAGGAGCACCATCGATGAGCTGCATGCCCAAGCTGCGCTGCTTCGTCAGCTCCGCAACTACGGAATTCACCCTCGGCCACATCAGGTCGATCATCTGGAGCGCTACTTCAGCGACTCCGGTGCTGCGCTGCTGCTCATGGAGACATACACCTATCTGAAGCGTCTCGGCCAAGCGGTCGCAACGCGGGTCACCACTGATGACACCCCAGATGGGTGAACGACACCTCCCGCTCCCGTCGAGTGTTGTAGAGGGGGTCGCCAACATCCTCGGCGACACGGACAGCGGGTTCACTGGAAGCGAGATTGGTCGCCTGCTCGCCGACTGCGGCATCGCCGACCCCTATCCCAGTGATACGAAGCGCCACCGGCTGCGCGAGGCACTGTTGGCTCGGCAGCGCCAAGACCAGGCAAGCAACGCCATCATCCGGTTCCTCGTCGAAGCCATGGCACCCGTGCGCTACGCCGAAGACCATGGTCTTTTCGAGAGTCGACAGGACGCACTGAACCAGGTGCTGGTTCATGCCGGGCTCAAGATCCGTGACGACGGACGGGTCCAACACACGACCCGTGCCCACACCCTGTCGGAAGCGGCCGAGCTCGCCAACCGGCTACGGGCGGAGCTCACCCGCAGGGGAACGCACACCGAGGTGTTGCGCTATTGCCGTGAGGAGATTCTCCGTCAGAACCTCTTCCATGGAGTCTTCGAGGCCACCAAGGGTCTGGCAGAACGAATCCGAACGATGACGGGCCTTACCGCGGACGGCAGCGTGCTCGTCGATCTTGCTCTGGCGCCGGGGAAGACCGGGGTCCCGGCACTGGCTATCAATACGCTCCAGACCGAGACAGAACGCAGCGAACAGACCGGACTCGCGAACCTCGCCAAAGGCGTCTTCGGAATGTTCCGGAATGTCACTGCCCATGTTCCCAAGATCACCTGGCCGATGAGTGAGGCCGACGCCGTCGATCTGTTCACGACGCTGTCGCTCATCCACCGGCGCCTCGACGGCGCGACGCCTACCCAGCAACTGCACACATGACGCCTAGAACGCTGGACCGTCGGCGATCAGGCAGATCCGAGTCCTGCTCCGCCCGCCAGTCAGCGGAGGGCTCAACCTCGGTGTTCTGGCAGCGGCCCTGCGCCTTGCTTGGCGGCCGAGGCCCGAATACCACTCTCGGTAGATTGGCAACATGGCTGACGCTCCACTGATCGCTCATCAGGCGAAGCTCCTCGCTCACGAGCTCACGCTGAAGCGCGCCGCAGACGACTCGCAGAAGCTCACCACTGCGCTCATGGACGCGCAGGTCGACCTGAACCCCCATCAGGTCGACGCAGCGCTGTTCGCCTTCAAGTCTCCTCTGTCCAACGGTGCAATCCTCGCCGACGAAGTGGGGCTGGGGAAGACCATCGAGGCCGGCCTAGTGATGACACAGAAGTGGGCCGAAGGGAGACGCCGCCTCCTGGTCATCTGCCCAGCCAGTCTGCGTCCTCAATGGCGTGACGAGCTTGCCGAGAAGTTCTTCCTGCCCGCTCAGGTGATCGAGTCCCGGAGCTACAACGCCGCAGTGAAGAGCGGAATCACCAATCCCTTCGCGAGCCCTGGCAAGCCGACAGTGCTCATCTGCTCCTTTCACTTCGCTGCTGGGAAGGCCGAGGACCTGCTTGCCACTCCTTGGGACATGGTGGTCATCGATGAGGCGCACCGGGTCCGGAACGTGTACAAGCCCGACAACAAGATCGGCCGGGCGATTCGTGGAGCGCTTCACAACGTGCCCAAGGTCCTGCTGACGGCGACGCCGCTCCAGAACTCGCTTCTCGAGCTGCACGGTCTCGTCAGTTTCATCGACGAGCATGCGTTCGGAGACGTGAAGTCGTTCCGATCGCGCTACTCGCGAGTCACGAATGAACAGACCTTCAACGACCTGAAGTCCCGACTGGCACCTCTCTGCCACCGCACACTCCGTCGCCAGGTGTCCGAATACGTCAAGTTCACGAACCGGATCCCACTGACCCAGGAGTTTCGGCCAACCCCCGAAGAGCAGGTTCTGTATGACCTCGTCTCTGAGTACCTGCGTCGCCCAAGTCTGTTTGCCCTGCCCGCCAGCCAGCGTTCCCTGATCACCCTCATCCTGCGGAAGCTGCTCGCATCATCGACGTTCGCGATCGCCGGAGGATTGAACTCGATCGCCGGGCGCCTGCGGAGAATGCTGCGCAACGCCGAACGAGCTCGCGCTAGTACCGAAGCCGCAGATCTCGACGAGCTGCTCGACGACCTCGATCATGCCGAGGCATTGACGGACGAGTGGGTCAGCAATGCCGAGACGGAGCCGGAACCGGGCGAAGCGCCGCTCCTGACTGACGAAGAGATGGAGGCTCTTGGCGCCGAGCTCCAAGAGCTGGAGGCGCTGCGCGACCGGGCCGTCTCGATCACCGAGAACGCCCGTGGGCAAGCGCTTCTGTCAGCCCTCGGTGCCGCCTTCGACAAAGGCCAAGACCTGGGCGCACCGCAGAAGGCCGTGATCTTCACCGAATCTCGCCGCACGCAGGACTACCTCGTGCGGGTGCTTTCGGCGAACGGCTACGGCGACGATCTCGTGCTCTTCAACGGCTCGAACAACGACGACCGGGCAAGGGAGATCTACCGCATCTGGAAGGAGGAGCATGCCGGCAGCGACCGCGTGACCGGTGCCCGTACCGCTGATGTCCGTTCGGCGCTCGTGGATGAGTTCCGCAACAACGGTCGAATCATGATCGCCACCGAAGCCGCTGCCGAGGGGATCAATCTTCAGTTCTGTTCGATCGTCGTGAACTATGACCTTCCTTGGAACCCGCAGCGGATTGAACAACGCATCGGCCGCTGTCACCGCTACGGACAGGCTCACGATGTTGTGGTCGTCAACTTCCTCAATCGTGACAACGCCGCCGATCAGCGGGTTTTTGAGCTGCTCAACGAGAAGTTCAATCTGTTCTCGGGTGTCTTCGGGGCCAGCGATGAGGTGCTCGGGGCGATTGAGTCGGGAGTCGACATCGAGCGGCGGATTGTGGACATCTACCAGCGGTGCCGCCTGCCCGAGGAGATCGACGAAGAGTTCACCCAGCTTCAGCTCGATCTCGATGAGCAGATCTCGGCGGTGATGGCTGACACCCGACAGAAGCTCCTCGAGAACTTCGACGCCGAAGTACACGACCGACTGAGGGTCAACCTCGCGCTGAGCCGAGAAAGTGTCGACCGCGCCGAACTGGCGCTCTGGCGGATCACCCACTTCATCCTCGATGGACACGCTGAGTTCGACGGATCGGTAAGTCGCTTCCGCGTCCGAGCCCTGCCGCCAGAGATCGGGGGCGCAGAGCCCGGCGACCGATTCCACATCGGCGCATCAGCCGACAACACATCCCACAAGTACCGCGTCGTACATCCGTTGGCTGAATCGGTGATCTCAGCTGCCAAGCGGAGAGAAACGGCCGCCGACATGGTTGCCTTTGGCTACTCGACGTGGTCCACAACGGCCGTAGCGCTCGAGCAGTACGTTGGCCAGGCGGGTTGGCTGGTCGCCGACAAGCTGACTATCTCCGGTGTCGAACCCGAGGAGCACCTACTGATCTCGGCCGTCACAGACGACGGGCAGGTGATCGATGCTGACGCTGCCCGTCGGCTGCTGGATGTGCCGGCGACCGCCACCGATAGCGAAGGAGATGTTCCTGCCGCAGTCGATGACGAGGCTCGAGCGCGTCGGCTGGCCGTGCTGGATGAACTCGAAGCCCGTCATGCCGTCTGGTTTGACCGAGAGCTCGAGAAGTTCGACCGCTGGGCGGAAGACCAGCGACACGCCCTGAGGGCAGAACTGAAGGACCTCGACTCTGAGATCCGTGAGCTCAAGCGAGCGGCCCGAACGGCGGGATCACTGCCAGAGAAACTGGCTGCGCAAAGGAAGATCCGAGATCTCGAGGCGAAACGGGATTCTGCCTGGCGCAGTTACGATGCTGCCGCACGGGACGTCGAGGCGAAGAAGGATGAACTGCTGGATCAGGTTGAAGCGCGACTAGCCACTGATACCTCGGTAGAGCGACTATTCACCATTCGCTGGAGCCTGACATGAAGGCGCCTGCAACAACCGAGGGAGCATGGACTTGACAGAGGAAACCGAACAGACGGTCGCCAGCGAACCCAAGATTGACCTCCCTGAGCGGTTTGATCTGAGATCGGTCCTGCCGACAGATGAGCGCTACGAGGCGATCCGAGATGCGCTTCCTGAAGTCTTCCGAGAGGACAAGATCGACTTCGAGGCACTTAGGCGCGCACTAGGCGAGTGGGTCGACCCCGGTCCCGAGCGGTTCGGTCTCACGTGGCCGGGCAAGGCCGAGTGCATGCGGATCATCCAGGAACCGTCGATCGGCACATTGGTTCCCATGCCCGAGGAATCGGTCGACTGGAACAAGACTCAGAACGTGATCATCGAGGGCGAGAACCTCGAGGTCCTCAAGCTGCTCCAGAAGGCCTACTACGGCAAGGTGAAACTGATCTACATCGATCCGCCGTACAACACCGGCAAGGAGTTCATCTACCCCGACAACTTCCGCGAAGGCCTCGCCGACTACCTTCGCTACTCGGGCCAAGTCGACGAAGAAGGCTTCAAGACTTCGGCTAACCCCGAGACGGCCGGTCGGTATCACTCCAAGTGGCTGTCGATGATGTACCCACGCCTGTTCCTGGCGCGAAACCTGCTTCGGAAGGACGGAGCGATCTTCGTGTCCATTGACGACCACGAGGTACACAATCTCAGAGCGCTGATGAACGAGGTGTTTGGTGAGGAGAACTTCGTGGCGCAGATCATCTGGCAGAAGAGAACCACACCCGAGAATAGGGGCGTGTTCTCGACGATGCATGACTATCTGGTGTGCTTTGCTCGTCAATACGATGCCTTTGCTGAGCAACGGAATCTGCTCCCTCTCACGCCGGAGGCGCGCGCCCGGTACTCGAATCCTGATGGCGATCCGCGTGGGGATTGGCTGTCCGTCCCTACGACTGCCCAGCCGGGCCACGCCACCCGTTCGCAGTTCTATGAACTAGAGACCCCCGACGGTCGGCGGATAAGGCCCTCCTCTGGACAAGCCTGGCGTCTCACAAAGGAGCGGATGCAGGAAGCTATTGCGGACAACCGAATCTGGTTTGGATCCGATGGAACAGGGTTCCCCCGGATCAAGAGATTCCTGTCGGAGAGTCGACAGGGTCTAATCCCACTAACGATCTGGTCGCCATCGGAGGTCGAGGCGAACGAGGACGGCAAGCGCCAGCTGGCGGAGCTTCTCGGGCAACCTGGTGTATTCGACAATCCCGAAGCCGGTTGGGTTGGTTCGACGGCTGCTGCAGATCGCCACGGACGACGACGAGGAGCAACTTGTCATGGATCTCTTTGCGGGCTCCGGGACGACCGCAGAAGCCGTCCTACGGACCTAACCAAGAGGACGGTGGCAAGCGTCGATATGTGCTGGTCCAGCTGCCAGAACCGGACCCTGAGGACCCTGAGTCGACAATTGCCGACATCGCTCGGGCACGGGTTGAAGCCGTCATAGCTGACTTGACGGCACAGCTACCCAGCGATGCAGACCTAGGCTTCCGGAGCTATCACCTTCGCGCATCGAACTTCCGCGTTTGGGATGGTGCGACTGTTGTCGATGTCGAGCAGCAGCTCGAGATTGCGGCCGACCACGTCGACAGTCAGGCTCATGCCGAGGCCCGTTTTGGCGGAGCTCCTACTCAAAGCGGGTTTCCAGCTCACGACAAAGGTCGAGGAGGTGGAGGTGCGGGGCGGCACTACCTACTCGATCGCAGACGGTGAGCTGTTGGTCTACCTCGATCCAGACCTCACCTTGGAATTGTTTGAGAGTCTCGTGGAGTTGGACCCCTCTCTGATCATTGTTGCCGATTCTGCCTTCGGAGATGACGACGAGCTCAAAGTCAACGCTATGCAGACTGTCCGTAGCCGCAATCTGGGTTCGGGCGCTGACATCACGCTCAAGGTCGTTTGATCGTGGCCGAGCCACTCAAGCTCAAGTTCGAGCCCGATCTTGGCTATCAGCGGGAGGCCATCGATGCAACTGTTGACCTCTTTCGGGGGATGCCGCTGGCGAACTCGGAGTTCTCGATCTCGTCGGCGTCCGAGGCGCACCTTCAACTGACCGAGCTTGGCATCGGAAACCCGGCGCCCGAGGACGGCGACGAGTTCAGCGCGCTTCTGCTCGAGAACTTGAGGGCTGTGCAGGATCGCAACGGTCTCGAAGTGAGCGAAGAGCTAGATGGACATCACTTCAGCATCGAAATGGAGACAGGCACCGGGAAGACATATGTCTACCTGCGTTCAATGTTCGAGCTGCACAGGCGGTATGGCTTCTCGAAGTTCGTGATTGTGACCCCATCAGTAGCGATCCGAGAAGGCACGATCGCAAGCATCGAACTGCTCCGCGACCACTTCGCGTCGCTCTATCCGGTCCCGTACAACGCCGAGGTCTACTCCTCGAAGGACTTGAGCGTGGTGAGGCAGTTTGCGCTCGCCAACACCATGCAGATCCTCATCATGAACATCCAAGCCTTCCAGAAAGACCTGGAGGCGCACGGCGACGAAGGCACGAGTCGCGCCAACATCATCAACCGTTCTCAGGATCGGCTGTCCGGTCGGAAGCCCATCGAGTTCATCCAGTCGTGCCAACCGATCGTCGTGATAGACGAGCCGCAGAACATGGAGTCGGATGCCAGAGCTGCGGCGATCGCTCGACTCAACCCTCTTTGTACGCTCCGCTATTCGGCAACACACAAGAACCCGTACAACCAGATCTACCGGCTCGGGCCGATCGAAGCGTATGACCTGCGTCTCGTGAAACGAGTCGAGGTGGCCAGCGTGCTCGCTGAAGAGAACCTCAACGCAGCGTTCGTAGAGGTCGTCAAGACTGACATCGAGAATCAGAGGGCTCAAATCCGGATCAACGTCGGCGCCGGGTCAACTGGCGGCCAGAAACTCAAGTGGGTCAAGCCGGGAGACGACCTGCTCGTGCTTTCAGACGAGCGCCAGGAGTACGCCAACGGCTACATCGTCAGCGATATCTCTTTCCGGTCGGGCGACGAGTACGTCGAATTCAGCGGTGGCGCGCTCGTTGAGCCAGGGAGTCCGCAGGGTGCCTTCACGGAAGAAGTTCGGCGCACCCAGATCCGAGAGACGGTCAAGCAGCATCTTGATCGTGAACGTGCGTTCCATCGTCAGGGGGTCGATGTGAAGGTTCTGTCGCTGATCTTCCTCGACAAGGTCGCCAACTACCGGATCCACGGAGAAGAGGGAGCGGTTTCCCCAGGACCGTTCGAGTCTTGGTTCGAAGAGGCCTACGCCGAGCTGGCTGCACTCCCGAAGTACGCCGACCTGACGTTGCCGAGCGCTGCGGCGGTGCACGATGGCTACTTCAGCAAGGACAACAAGGGTCGGATCAAGGACACCGGTGGTGAGAGCGCCGACGACATCACCACCTACGACCTCATCATGAAAGACAAGGAACGCCTGCTCAGCCGGGACGAGACGCTTCGCTTCATCTTCACCCACTCGGCGTTGCGGGAGGGTTGGGACAACCCAAACGTGTTCCAGATCTGCACGCTCAACGAGTCGAAGTCGAAGGACAGGAAGCGACAGGAGATTGGGCGAGGATTGCGGCTGCCGGTGAACCAGACCGGTGAGCGAGTGCGTGACCCGCACGTGAATCGCCTGACAGTGATCGCCAACGAGGCGTACGAGGACTTCGCTCGCGAGCTACAGACCGAATACGAGGAGGACACCGGTCGCAAGTTCGGGGTCGTCGAACGCAGCGCGTTCAACCGTCTCATTCGCCCGGTCACGCACCGCAACAAGCCCGGTGAGAAGTTCGGAGCGGACGGCTCAGCGATCGTGTGGGATCACCTTGTCGAGTACGGCATCCTCAATCCTGAGGGAGCCGTGACATCCAAGTTCGATCCTGCTGCTGATGACTTCGAGCTCCCTGTGCC